>NZ_AP025245.1:2582500-2584028 GCF_021655615.1 Acidianus sp. HS-5 | reverse complement strand
AGTAGTCAAATATGTTTTATTGAATATCTCTCCTTCCTATTCCAATTCGCGATTAGAACAGAATCTCCCTTATGCTAGTGGGAATTAGTAGTGGAAAACAATTTTATCTCTTAAACTCATTTTCTACTATGGAAGAAAAAAGACAGATTACAAGGGAAGACTCTATTTGGGAAATGAATTTGCTAACAAGCAATTATATGTCATAAAAATCTTCGATAGTCTGTTAATCACCGACAACAAAGAAAAAGCTGAGGAAATAGAGAAGAGAAAAGAAGAATTCCTCAAAGAAGGTATAGAAAAACTCTTCGACTTCTTAGGAGAACCAACAGAGAAAGAAATCAAGGAGGTGATTAAGAGATCAAGGGAGAGAAGATTTTCATCGATACAAACATGATAATAAGTAAGAAAATAACCTCAATTGAGGACTTCATAGTAACAGAAAGTGTACTACAAGAATTTACAGAATTCATTCACGAAAAATATGTAGAGCTTACCAACCAGAAGGAAAGAGCATTAGGTTACGTAAAACTCTTCAGATATATTATCCAAATAATTAGCACAAAACCGTTAGTAATTCATTCCTACCAAGATTACCTAAAAGCCGTAGATTTGGCAGTAAATAGGAACATTGACATCACCGATGCATTACTGGCAATAACTGCAGTAAAATTCGGCGGTGCAGTACTCACTAGAGATAAGGACTTCGAGAGAGTAAAAGACATAGTAAAGGTATACCTAACTAACTAGGAGTTTATTCCTCAAAACAGAATTCTCCCTTTAAAAGCAGACTCATCTACCGTATGAGGAAAATCCCATTATGAAAGTAGCAATCTGAACCTAGCCCAACCTTCTTCAACCCATGAGTAATTATGTACACGATACTTTACATTGGCCTATGCACTTAGCTTCCTCCACAACTTATTAATAGCATAAATCTACTTATGAAGATAGTGAGGGTAGGAAAAAGGAATGCTATTTACATTCCAAAAGACATAGCAGAAAGCATTAACTTGAAAGAAGGAGATAAACTAGAAATTATCGTAAAAGACGGCAAAATAGAACTCATAGCCTGAACAACAGTGTAACGGTCAATGGTACGACCCGATATTTAACGTTTGGGAAAGCTACCTTGCAGGCATAAGGGGTGGCACTATTTCCTCGTATTCCATTGCTGTATATAAAGGGTTTAGAGATTTAACACCTATAACTCAGTGGAGCTGTAGGAAAGGATATTGTTATGTTTCTCCATCATTTGTTAAAGCTAGATCGTCAACAATCACAGGATATGCCGGAACGCAGTTCGTTTCCTATTTACAAAAAGCTATTGGAGGAGTATCAGTATATATGCCCGGAGATAAAGGCGTATTGTATTCTCCGTCACTTCTGGGCTATCTTTATTATAAGCTTGGAGTTAAGTCTAACGACGATATGAGGAAGTGGCTTTCCACTTTCATCGGTTCTCAATTTGTGTCCTCCGACGCATGTCCGGGCTGTACTAGTAGTGGAGTTTCAGCAATAGTTGGAGCTA